>NZ_CP014526.1 GCF_001611975.1 Haematospirillum jordaniae | reverse complement strand
CGTGAGCGCCGTGACCCTGAAAATTGACCCGTCGGTGGTGCTTGCAACCCGTGATCATGTTTCCGCAGAGGTCGCCGCCGCGATCGCCTCTCATGCCGGTCCCGGCCACAGCCCGCCGGATGCCTCCACCACTGTCAAGGGACTGGTGGAACTGGCCACCACAGCCGAGGCCCGCGCCGGGTCGTCCACCCATCTGGCCGTCACCCCGGCGGGCCTGAAGGCCGCCATGGATGCCGCCACCATCCCCGCCGCCACCCCCATAACACCCGGCATCGTCCGGCTGGCGACGGCGGATGAGGTCAAGGCCGGGACGGATGCGGAAAAGGCGGTCACGCCTGCGGCACTGGCACAGGCTTTTCCGGCTCCGGTGGGCAGCGTGATCATGCATGCCGGGCAGGAGCCGCCGCCGCTGTATCTGAAGTGCAACGGGGCGCTCCTGAGCCGCGCCGCATACCCTGAACTGTTCACCGTGATCGGAACCACATTCGGGAGTGGTGACGGCTCCACAACCTTCGCCGTGCCGGACCTGCGCGGTGAATTCCTGCGCGGCTGGGATGACGGGCGGGGCGTGGATTCAGGCCGCGCGTTCGGAAGTGCACAGTCGGATGACTTCGAAAGCCACAGTCACGTCTCGATAGGTCGTTCCTTTAACCAAGGCGCATTTTTCGCAACGACCGGTGGGTACGGAATCTGGCCCAACGGCAACATAGACCCGAATTACCACAGAACCTCAAGTGAAGGCGGCGCCGAAACCCGCCCCCGCAACATCGCCCTTCTTGCCTGCATCCGATATCGCTGAGGCCCGTCATGTCCCAAACAGTTTATCGCACACAAAACGACCTTTACGCCGGTGAACAGATCCTTGATGAGAGCGACCGCAATCCGCGTTCGCCGGATACCTGGCTGATCCCAGCCGGGTGCGTCACCGTCCCGCCGCCTGCGCTTGCCGAGGGCGAACAGGCCCGCTGGGATGGAACGGCGTGGGTGGTTGAGCCTGTGCCAGACACCACCGCAGAGGTGTCCCCGGACGCTGAAGCCGCTGAAGCCGCTGAAGCCGTACTGCCTTCTGCCGCACTGGTGCAAGCCGAAGCCCGCCGCCGACTTGCGGCGACGGACTGGTACGTCGTGCGTCAGATTGAAACCGGCGAGGCCGTCCCCGCGCCCATCGCCCGGTTTCGCGCCGCCATTCGCGAGCGCTGCAACGCCCTGGAAGCCGCACCCCCCATCCCACCCGATTACTACAACGACACGCACTGGCCGCACACGCCGGACGGTGAATAAAACCACGCAAGAAGGAGAGAGTCATGGCTGCCGATTATCATCATGGCGTCCGCGTTATTGAAGCCAGCAACGGTATTCGCCCCATCCGGACCATAGAGAGTGCCGTTATCGGATTTGTTGCAACAGGTGCCGATGCCGATGCCGGAGCTTTTCCGCTGAACCGCCCGGTGCTTTTGACGGACATTATGTCCGGTCTCGGGAAGGCGGGGGATTCTGGCACGCTCCCCCATGTCCTTGCTGCGATCAAGGATCACGGGAACCCGGCAACGGTTGTTGTTCGTGTCCCGGAGGGCGACACGCCCGCCAAAACAACAACCAACGTGATTGGCGGCGTAACGGCTGACGGGATGAAAACCGGCTTGCAGGCATTGACGGCTGCCAAGGCCATGTTCGGCCTGACGCCGCGTATTCTTGGAGCGCCTGGCCTGGATACAAAGCCCGTTGCCGTCGAGCTTGCGTCAATTGCCGCGAAGACCCGTGCCTTTGCCTATGTCGCCGCCCACGGCTGCGTCAATCGGGATGCGGCCATTGCCTACCGCCAGAATTTTGGAAACCGCGAACTGATGGTGATCTGGCCTGACTTCCAGTCATGGGACAATGCGTCCAGTGCCAGCCGGACAGAGTGGGCGACAGCCCGTGCACTGGGTCTGCGGGCCAAGATTGACGAAGACATCGGTTGGCACAAGACACTATCAAACGTCGTTGTTCAAGGCGTAACCGGAATCAGCAAGGATGTGTTCTGGGATCTGCAGAATCCGGCCACGGATGCCGGGCTTCTGAACGCCGCCGATGTCACAACATTGATCCGCAAGGACGGGTACCGCTTCTGGGGGTCGCGGACCTGCTCGGCTGATCCCCTGTTTGCGTTCGAGAATTACACGCGGACAGCCCATATCTTGGCTGACACGATGGCGGAGGCCCATTTCTGGGCGATGGACAAACCGCTTCATCCCATGCTGGCCCGTGACATTGTTGACGGGGTCAACGCCAAAATGCGTGAACTGGTCCGGAATGGATATCTGATCGGCGGCAATGCTTGGTTCGATCCGGCCAGGAACGATGCCACGACGCTGAAGGCCGGAAAGCTCCTCGTCTCCTACGATTACACACCCGTCCCTCCGCTTGAAAACCTGATGTTCGAGCAGAAGATCACGGACGGATACCTGATGGATTTTGCCTCGGCCATGGCGGCCTGACCTTACAGAAGGAGATAACAGCATGTTGCCGATGATATTGAAGAATTTCAATGTGTTCATAGATGGACGGGGTATGGCGGGAATCGCAGAGGAAGTCGTTCTGCCAAAGCTGGAGCGGTCCACGGAAGAGTGGCGGGCTGCCGGGATGGCGGGTCCGGTTCTTGTCGATCTCGGAATGGAGCCGCTCAAGATGGAGTTCACTCTCGGGGAGTTCAATTCCGATGTTTTGCGCGCTTGGGGATTGTCCGATGTTGGCGGGCTTGGTGTGCGCTTTGTTGCTGCCGGTCTGGCTGCCGACGGTGTTGGAACATCAGCGGTCGATATCACGGTTCGTGGGCGCTGGAAGTCGATTGACATGGGCACGATCAAGGCGAAAGACATGGCAAAAATGAAGGTTGAAATGCCTCTCACCTACTACTGCTACTCGTCCAATGGTTCGAAGCTGGTTGAGATCGACATGCTCGGCGGCACAGAACTGGTCGGTGGCATTGACAGAGCCAGCGCGATTTCACGGGCTATAGGTCTGCCCGGCATGCCGGATCTCCCAAAAATAGGCATCTAGTTAATATTAATACGTTTATCCAACTAAGGAGTTCATTCGATGCAAACTGTTGCACTCACAACCCCGATCACGGTCAATGGCAGCAAGGTAACGGCGCTGAAATTGCGTGTTCCCTTGGCCGGTGATTTGCGGGGCCTGAAGATGACCGAGGTCTTTTCATTTGATACCTCCGCAATCTTTGCCCTTGTTCTCCGCATCACCACAGAGCCCCTGACGCAGGAAGCCCTCGACCGGATGAGCGCAGCCGACCTGCTGGCGGTTTGCACAGCGGTGGCCGGTTTTTTCGAACGTGCGGAGACGGCATCCCCGACGACGCCCTGATGGCTTGGGGAATTTTGATGAAAGTGTTTCCGGGGTCGTTTCCTCCGCCGGTTTTTGAAGCCCTGACCCTGGATCGTTATGCCGAAGCCTATGCGCTTGCGATTGATTTCGCAGAGGCCGAGGCCCGCGCGGCAAAGGAGTTTACGCCGTGAGTGATTTGAAGATTCAGGTAACCATGGCGGCGGTCGACAAGATGACCGCGCCTTTCAAGACGGCGCGGTCATCGGCGGAGAAGCTGAAGGAGGCCATGCGTGGGACGTCCGAGCAGTTACAGACGTTGCACAAAAAGTCTGCGGGCGTTGGTGAATTCTCCCGACTCAAAAAAATGCTCCGGGACAACACATCATCTCTGGATGCGGCGCGGAGCAAGGCCCGTGATCTGGGACGGGCGCTGGCGGCTGGTGGAGAGGACAGCAAGAAAGCGAAGCGTGCATTTGCCTTCGCGCGCCAAGAGGTTCAGAGGCTGGAGCAGTCTCAGTTTGATTTGGCAAAAAAAACAAGCTCCATGCGGCGTGAATTGTCTTTGGCGGGCATTGATACACGTAAACTGGCTTCGGCACAGAAAGCCCTGAAGAAGGATCTGGGTGCAGTCCAGAAGGCTGCGGAGGGCCAAGCCAGCGCACTTGAGGCCCTGCAAAAGAAGTCAACAGCGACAGCCATTGCCCGCAGCCGTATGGATCGGGCAACGGCTCGGGCAGGTGGCTTGGCGATGGCCGGAGCCAGCGGTGTTGCAACCGGAGGTGGAATGCTGGCCGGAATGGGTGTGGTCTTGCGCGACGGAATTGCCTTCGAGAAGCAAATGTCAGCCGTTGGCGCTGTCGCCCGGCTCGACAAAACATCGGCGGAATTTGCGGCTTTGGGACAGCAGGCGATGGCGTTGGGGGCAACAACCAGTTTCTCGGCGTCCGAAGCGGCTGAAGGTATGCAAAAGCTGGCTATGGCCGGTTTCGATGCAAAACAGATCCTGGCTTCTATGCCCGGCATGCTCGATCTCGCAAAAGCAGGCAATACCAACCTTGGTGAGGCTGCCGACATCGCCAGCAATATCCTGTCGGGCTTTGGCCTTGAGGCTGCGGAAATGTCACGGCTCGGGGACGTGATGGCCGCAACCTTTACGCGGGCCAATGTGGACCTTGGGATGCTGGGTGAAACCATGAAGTATACCGCACCGATTGCCCGTCAGGTCGGGGCGTCGGTCGAGGATGTCTCGGCCATGTCTGGCCTGTTGGGCAATATCGGGATACAGGGTGCCCAGGCCGGTACAGCCCTGCGTGCCCTGTTTTCCCGCCTTGCCAGCCCGCCGGGCGGTGCGCGGAAGGCATTGCTCGAGTTGTCGGTCGCGACTCAGGACGCGGCGGGCAACATGCGCCCCATCACAGAAATACTGGCGGATGTGGCCAAGGGTACCAAGGACTTGGGGAGTGCGGATCGTCTGGCCGCCTTCACGGCGATTGCTGGAACCGAAGCCGGGGCGGCCATGGCGTCCTTGGTGGAGCGTGAGGGTGAGGGGGCTATCAGCAAATTTTCAGAGGTTCTGAAACAAGCCGGGGGCGAGGCCAGTCGCTTGGCCAAAACAATGGGGGACAATGCCGCCGGGGATATTCAGGGCTTCTGGTCAGCGGTCGAGGGCCTGAATATCACCCTGTCCCAAACCCAGACCTCTCCATTGCGCGATCTTGTTCAGTCCGCAACATCTGTGGTGCGGTCGACAGCGGAATGGGTCAAGGCCAACCCGGCACTGGCCGGGACCCTGTTCAAGGTTGCCGCATCTGTTGCTGGACTTGTGTTGGTCGGCGGTATCCTTGCAACCGTTGCGGCTGCCATTATAGGCCCCATTGCTATTCTGCGCTTCGCGGTTGTTTCGCTTGGCATCAAGGCCGGACTTGCCGGGGGTGGTGTCGGTCTGTTCTCCGGGGCCATCGGGTTTATGGGGGCGGTGGCCAAAACTGTCTTTCCGGCTCTTCTGACGTGGGTAAAGCAGTTGAATCTCGCATTCCTGATGAACCCCATTGTGCTGGCGGTCATGGCCATCGCCGCTGCCGTTACGTTGATTGTTGTGTACTGGGAGCCGATCAAGGCTTTCTTCGCGCGCCTCTGGCAGAGTGTGTCCGGTATTTTTGCTGGCGCATGGGACGTCATAAAGACGGCCTTTGCCTGGACCCCGCTTGGACTTGTTGTTTCAAACTGGGAGCCGATTGCCGGTTATCTGGGTGCCTTGTGGCAGGGGCTGTCCGACACGTTTGCGCAGGCTTGGGGATGCATTACAAGCGGGATCGAAGCGATCAAGGCCCCACTGGTTTGGGTCAGCGATATGATTGCCCGCTTGACCGGCGGCTTTGGTGAAGCCGTGTCTGCTGCCGGAAGCGCCCTGTCCGGCGTTGGTGGTGATCTGGCCAAAAAGACGGTCAAGGTTGCAGCAACCGCCGGTGTCGCCGCAACGGTTTCCGGCGCAGCCGTTGCCAAGGCCCCTTCGGGCCATGGTGTTGATATGGGCGGCGTATCCATCACGATTCATGCGGCTGCGGGACAGTCCGAAACAGACATAGCGCGTGCAGTCCGCCTTGAGCTTGAAAAGATGATGGCCCGCGAACGGTCGAATGCACGCGCCCGCATGTATGACGAGGAGGACTAGGTTGTGTTGTTGTCGCTCGGGTTATTTACGTTCTCGATACAAACCGCCCCGTTCGAGAGCATCAAGCGGTCCACCCAGCAGCGATGGGAGGAAAAGGCCCGGATCGGTTATACGCCCGCCTTGCAGTGGACGGGGCCGGGGTCAGAGACGGTCACCATTGATGGCACCTTGGCACGCGGTGTCTCCGGGGGGCCTGAGACGCTGGATAGGCTGCGCGAGATGGCAGCGACCGGCAAGGCATGGCTGTTGACTGCCGGGACGGGTGAAAATCTCGGGCCGTGGGTCATTGACTCTGTTGAGGAAGGTCGCTCCCATATCCTGAAAAATGGAGCACCGCAAAAGGTTAGCTTTAGTCTGAAGTTGCGGCGTTATCCAGATGATATTACCCAGCTTGGCCGCCTGATGGACAGCCGCCCATGATACCGGACTGGCGTATCCTTGCGGAAGACCGGGACATCACAACAGCCTTTGCGCATCGCCTTCTCGCGCTTCGACTTTTGGACAAATCCGGCATGGAGGCAGACCAGCTTGAACTGAGTGTGTTTGATGATGGATCGATTGCCCTGCCCGCACGCGGCGTCAGGTTGTCGCTGGCGATAGGTTGGAAGGGGGAGGCCCTCGTCGACAAGGGCCAGTTTGTTGTTGATGAAATCGGACACGAGGGACCGCCGGATGTCATCCGGATTACGGCGCGATCGGCTGATTTTCAGGGGGCGCTGAAGGACCAGCGCGAGGCCAGTTACGAGGCGACAAACATTGGTTCAGTTCTTGGATCCATTGCCGAGCGCCATGGATTGGCCTCCGCCATTCACCCGGATCTGGCGGCAATTGCAATCGATCACATCGACCAGACCAACGAAAGCGACCTCAACTTCATCAGCCGTCTGGGTGAAGATCATGACGCGCTGTCAACGATCAAGGCCGGTCGCTTGCTGTTCCTGCCAGCCGCGTCCGGTGTTACGGCCTCTGGGGCGGCAATGCCGTCTCTAACCATCAACCGTCGGGACAGCGACCGCCACAGCTTCCGCACGTCTGATCGCGAGGGATCAACAACAGGCATCGCAGCCAAGTGGCATAACCTGTCAACAGGATCTACCGAGACGGTTATAGCGGGTCGCGAGGGGGGATCGGTCAAGACCCTTAAAAAGATATACACCAGCCGCAAGGATGCGGAGGACGCAGCGGCTGCAGCGTGGAAGCAGCGCCAGCGCGGCGCCAATGAATTGACTCTGTCGCTGGCGCTCGGCAAGCCCGACCTGTGCGCCGGAATGCCGCTGAACCTTGTCGGCTGGTCCCCGGAGATCTGCCGCATGAACTGGATCGCCGACGATGTTACGCACACAATCGATGGGAGCGGCGGATTTACAACCGATATTTCTGCCTGTGAGAAGGTCTAGCGGCTTAGCTGTATAGTATGCCACAGTCATACTGCGATATTGACAGAGGTAATATATAATATTGACACAGACATCTTTACAGAGTACCTTGCCAAAACTGAAGGTTGGTGAGGATCGCGGGCGGTGCTTGAAATTGAATACAGCAGGGCGGCCAGAAAGGCCCTGCTAAAGATCCCACGGGACCGCGCCCACCAAATTCGGGAAAAAATAACGCAATTGGCAGAAAATCCCGCGCGGCCCGATTTGGATATAAAGCCGCTGGTGGGTACGGGTATGTACCGCCTGCGTGTTGGTACATACCGCGTTATTTATTCCGAAGACGGCTTCGTGCTGGATGTGCAGAAGATAGCCCCGCGCGGAAGCGCCTACTAACCTATAAGAGGATACCATGCTGAAAGTATCGGTCATAAAGGACCACACAGGCTCTCCGGTAGGGGTGGTGCTGCCGTTTGAGATATTCCGGCGGCTCGCAGAACAAGCGGAATCGGCCTTAAGCGATGAGGATCTCGCCGCGCTCGTCCTTGCCACACATGACCCGAACGAAGAGACATGGCCAGCCGCTCTGGTCAACAGGCTTTTGGACGGTGAGAACCCGCTGCATGTCTACCGGACATACCGAGGCTTGTCACAGAAAAGCCTTGCAGAGAAGGCCGGATGTACGGCGAACTATATTTCGCAACTGGAAACAGGGCGTCGGGTTATGTCGCCCATTATGGCGAGCAGTCTGGCGAATATCCTTGGCATAGATGCCGATGACCTGATCGGGAGCGGCGGATTCACAACCGATATTTCTGCCTGTGAGAAGGCCTAGCGGCCTTCCTCCTCATCCGAACCATACGGCGCAAGTCCGTGGCTGATGGCTGCGCATGCCAGCGCAATATACCGGGGCACTGTCTCTATAACCTCTGCCGGGGCGCGGCGTTTGCCTGTGTCGTACTGTGATACAGCAGTACGGCCCATGCCAAGAAGTTCAGCCGCCTGCTCTTGGGTCAGGCCCATCTTTCGCCGCCAGGCCCTGAAATCACGTGGTGTCATTGGTCATCCTCCTGCACTGGTTTTCCAAACAGCACGGCCAGAATAACAAGAACAGGTACAGCTATCGCCAAGGCCGCGAGCAACCCGCTGACAAGCAAGGCCAAGGCCCCCAGAAGGGCTGCCAGCAGCAAGGCGGCGGCAAATCCACGGAGTTGCATTTTCATGAGTGCTGCCTTATCCTTTCAGAGGTCCGGGAGAGAGCTGATCTCTCCCTCCCGGTGTCCTCTACCTCCGGATTACAAGTTTCAGGGTAAGACCCAGAAATTTAACCCGAAGGGAGAGGAAGAATGGAAGTTTTTCCATGCTCTTCCTCTGTTTCGTGGCGGGGAGGCGGACCAGCCCGCCCCCTGACCACGCCTCCGATTATAGCGCATAATATGCGCAAATCAAGCACAATTCATTGTTTTGTAGAGATTTCCTGCGTCTCCAAGATGTCGGCAATGCTTACTCTCGGTTTATAATGATTGCAGAAAACAACCTTTTTAGGTTAAAAGAGCAGGCTGATCAGGTAAATAACAAAGCCGATAAAGACGAGCGTTGCGATAGTGTTTCCTGTTCCAGCAGACTCCGTGGTGGCGGCGGTTCCGCTGCTGCTGTTATAGCTGCTGTGTTCCGTATCGGCTTTCCGGCTCTTCTTGCGTGACCGGCTTACTGAGGCGGGCGGCGGGAGATTAACGCCGATTCTCTCGAAAAAATCCCGCCCGGAGATGCATTCGCCATCACAGTCTATAAACGTTTCTACGCGATCGGCCCGGAAGGAGCGCACTTGGCGGCGCACCCAGCAATAGGCGAAAAACTTCGGCGTTGGTCCGTCCTCGTCGATGCTGCGCATCGTGATCCATCGCTTCGACTTTCCACCGTCAGCATTGGTGTATTCCATGCAGACGGCCTTGTCGCAGACGTCTTCAGCATCCACTAGGCCGTCAAAAGACAAAAATTCCGGGGATCGGGATGCGGCGGACCGAACCTCTCTTTGCAACGCATTAAAACCATCCGGCACGCCGTCTCTCCTTCCTTGTTCTCAGATGCCAAAAATTTCCCGATTACTCAGGATCTTGTGAATGGAAACGATTTTATCGAGTGCAATTCTTTGTTGTGTTGGTTCCGGCCTGTCGATCGACAGTGTAATCGATGTTGCACTGCGTGCGGTCAGGCGTCCAAGGTGCACGACGGGTTCTTGGTCCATCTTGTACTGCACGTGAACGAGGGCATGATCGCCCGGTTTGACAGGCCGATCAGGCACCAGAAACAGCAAGTCACCGGAATCGTACTTCACCAAAGCATCGTCTGGTGCATAGATTGCGTAAGCATTTGGTGCACCCGCTACGCCCGGTGGACGCCGACAGAATTCGATGGCATTTTTCTTCATAGAGTACCCCTCTAACTTATTGTTAGAAGGCACTTCTATTATATGTAGAAAAACTATCGGCAGGTCCTTTTCAAGGGCAGAGACATCAAGTGGAACTGGTATCGGTTGGCATCGCGCCATGTGAGACGTGTCGCGCCCAGTATTCTCATCATCCGTTGTCACACCCTCTGTGGCTCCCGCAAATGGTATGCCGGTTGCCTGCGCAATTCTGTCAACCGTGCGGCGGGTAGGAGGCGCTCCAGTGTAATAGGCATTGGTCAATGTTGGGCCGGACACACCTGAAATTTTTGCGATCATTGTGGGGCTAAGTCCGGTTTGTGAAATAACGGACTTCATGTATCGCTGGAAGGCGTCGGAACCGACCTTTTCGCCCCTGAAGACAGGCTTCTTTCTTGGCCGCGCCTTTTCCCTGTTCTCGTCGATGTCCTCCATCGCTCCGAGTTCATCAAAGCTCATGGGGTCAAACGGGACGTCGGTGGCCTTGGCGATCTTGTTTATTGTTCGTAACGTTGGTGTGACGCCAAGCTCTGGTCTGTAGTACGGCGTGTTTACCGTTGATGACGAAAGCCCAGCTTTTGTAGCAATCGCAGTCGGTGAGAGACCAGTGACTGCTTTCACTGCGTCTATGTATTCGCGAAATTGCTTATTTCCCACATTCATGCTCATGCAGGCTACCGTATGCAAATTCGCACCTACGGTCATCATTTGAGAACTGATTTAGCAATATGGTAAATTATAAAAATCACTAAAACGCTTGCCCTGCTAGAAAGGCGTGCCTAAAATCGCCCCCTGATCACAAGGGAGGCTGATTGTGTTGCACCCTGTTACACCACATGAGATTGAGCGCATTGCCAAAGCTGTGGGCCTTAGCATCAACCAGGTGTGCAGGGATGCCGGTGTTTCACGCTCTTCGTTCACACGCTGGAAGCGTGGCTCTGCATCTGTGTCTGTTTCTACGGCGAACAAGATCATCCGTGCGATAGCGTTCCACACCAGCCTACCTTCTTCTGCCCCTCACGCTCTGGGTCGCCATCATGGACGGATTGTCGAAGGGATTCAGTCATGATTGATGCCGAACAGATCAGGAACATCGATGGTGTGTCCCGTGCATTGCAGTACCAAGACACCGTTTCCACGCCCTTTTTGCCAGCACAGTGGTGCTTGCATTCCACGCCTGTTGCGGGTAACGTTCGGGGCAGGAGAATAGAAACCTCCCACAACAAGCGGTCCCGCCCCGCAAGGCGGTATTTTCATGCCCATGTTCCGGGGGCCGCACGCGCATGTCCAAGCCGAAAGGCCAAAGGTGTGCGGGGCCGACTTGTTGCGGTGTTTCTATCCCCCGGAGCACCAGCACCCCTTCCCGGGAACTTTGCTCCGGCCACAACCGGAGACGGGGGAGCATGGGTGCAAACGCAATATTCTGTTCTTGCCACACCCTTTTTGCCAGCACAGCGGTGCTTGCATTCCACGCCTGTTGCGGGTAACGTTCGGGGCAGGAGCTTAAAACCCTCCCACAACAAGCGGTCCCGCCCCGCAAGGCGGTGTTTTCATGCCCATGTTCCGGGGGCCGCACGCGCATGTCCAAGCCGAAAGGCCAAAGGTGTGCGGGGCCGACTTGTTGCGGCGGTTTTAACCCCCGGAGCGCCTGCACCTTCTTCCGGTGTGGTTTCTCCGGCCACAACCGGAGACGGGGGAGCATGGGTGCACGCGCAATATTCTGTTCTTGCCACGCCCTTTTTGCCAGCACAGCGGTGCTTGCATTCCACGCCTGTTGCGGGTAAGGTTCGGGGCAGGAGCCTAAAAATCTCCCACAACAAGCGGTCCCGCCCCGCAAGGCGGTGTTTTCATGCCCATGTTCCGGGGGCCGCACGCGCATGTCCAAGCCGAAAGGCCAAAGGTGTGCGGGGCCGACTTGTTGCGGTTTTTTTAGCCCCCGGAGCACCAGCGCCTCTTCCCGGGAACTTTGCTCCGGCCACAACCGGAGACGGGGGAGCATGGGTGCAAACGCAATATTCTGTTTCTTGTCACTCATCGGGTCACTGTGCCGTTAACTCCGCGCGGGGTCTATCATGATAGACCCAGAACAGATCAGGAACGTACGTCAAGCCTTCAGTGACGCACTGTCACTCTATGTTGGAGCGGGACGGCGGTTTTCTGTCGGCGACGTCGCGGCGGCCACAGGTGTGGGGCAGGATGCGATCCGTCGCTATCTTCGCAACGAAAGCTGCCCGGAGTGGCACAACGCAATGACCCTGATCCGGGTCTTGCCCGTTGAATTTGCCGAAACCGTTCTGCGCCCGGCAGGGCTGTCCGGTGTGAGGCGAACCGGGGACGAGACAATCACGGGCCTTTCACTGATGCGCGACATTACACAGGGTGCTGCGGTTCTGGCCGAGGCGCTGGCCGACGGTCACATCGACCATCAGGAGCGTGCCGTGTGCCGCACGGAACTGACTAAAGCGGTTGTGGCAATATCACAATTCTTGGTGAAGCTATGAGCGCAGGTCCGAGCAATTCGACGCAGTGTCCGTATTGCGGCGTCCGGTGTCGGACGGTCAAGACCCGACAGGTTACCGACGTGTACCGCGAGATTACGTATCTGTGCACCAGCGAGGATTGCGCCGCAATGTTTGTGGCCGCGCTGACGCCGGTTCGCTCTCTCAACGAAAGTTCGTTGCCGGGTCGGCGGCGGGTCGGCGTTCCGTTCGCTGTCGGTGTTTCGCCGAATCAAATGCAGTTTCCATTCCTGTGACGAGGTGCGCGCCATGAAGACGACTCACGGTGTAGAAGGTGTTCACGCGACCGAGAGCATAAGCCTTGGTTGGCGCGACAAGGTTAAAATAATCATCCTGCAAACCACGGTGCAGCAGTCGTGGCGGCGCGATGCCGTCACCTTCATGCTGATTTTTGCAGTGATTGGTGCCGGCTGGCTTTTGGGAAGCCAGGCCATGCAGTGGTGCGGCTTGGCGATTCTGGTCGCGATCTTCTTTCTAAGGCGATGCAACGAATACCGCGCGAGTCGACGGAAAAACTACCTGACACCACAGCAGGCTGCCGACTGCCTGTATGCCCGTTATGGGGTCAAGGCCAGAGGTTCAAAGCAATCCGATGAAGGAGGGTGGTAATGGGCTGGCGTGACCGATTCCGCAGAGGCAAGCGTGTTTGGGGTGCTGCGGCTGATGATTCGGACCTCTGCATGGAAGTTGAGAGTTATGGTGGCACGATCGCTTTCAATCGCGGCTTTGATTACCGGCTCTCCGTATTGTCTTCCTACGGACCTGTGTGTTTTGCACCGGTCGGTGGACTCGCTTTGTGGTCGGACGTTGCGATCGTTGGCGAGGGCGGATGTGCTGACTCACATCACATAGCGATTGCTGGTTGTGATGGCCATTCGATTGGTTGGGATGTTGCGATCGCAGGTGAAAGCGGTTGGGCAGAGGCAGCGCACGCGGGCTTGGCTCTGGTGTTCGTCGATGATGCGCTTGGCGGCGGAAAGGCCAGGGCAAGTGATGGCGGCGTAATCGCGTTTCGGGTTTTGGCGCGCGGTTCAGATCATGGGCGCGTTGTCGTCGGGGTTGTCGGTGAGAATGGCATCAAACCCGACACTTGGTACACGCTCGATGAAAACAACAAGATTGTAGAGGCGGAATGATGGGCTTTCTTTTTAGACGTGAATGTTTGGACGCTGCGCGGTCACAGCGCACGGCTAGGCCCGTTTTACACGCAAGGCTTTACACCGCGCCCAAAATAAACGACAAAGAGAAAGCCCGGGGAGAACCCCGGGCTGTGTTGCCTACCGCGACGAACGGTTTGCGGCACATCCACTGTGTGTAGTAATCATAGCCGGAAGACTTACGCTGGTCTTAGGCAGTGAATGCAGGCGTTACCGCAAAGCCCAAGATAGGGCGCGGCTTCAGCCAAGTCAATCACTCTCGAGACTCCAGCAAAAAAAGCTCTCCCGGCCCCAAGGTAGGGCGCGGTCTTTGTTTCTTTCAGGTTCCCCTCCAGACACAGTTTCACCGGGCTTCCGGCTCACGCCCCCGTTCGGCTTGCCGGACGGTCCGAAGTGGCAGTGCCGTCGCGGCGCGTTCGAGAAGCATCTTGTCAAGTTCGGCAAGCCGCCGCCGAGAAAGACGGTTTTGCGCTGGAAGGAGCAACTCGCAGCAAGCCCAGAGGTGCAGCGTTATGAAGGACGAGGCCGCTCGGTGCTCGCTGTCTATCGGGCTTTTGTCGAGATGATCAATTGGGAGACCGGCGAACTGACATGCTCTTACAAGACCCTTGGAGAGAAGGCGGGCTACGGTCAGACAACGGTCTACAAGGCGCTGAAATTCCTTCGGGAACAGGGCATTATCTTCGCGGTCAACCGCTGCATCAAACGGACCTTTGATAACGGTCGGTTCCTCCTGAAGCAAGTATCCAACGCATACGCCTTTCTGTCTCCGGCGCGGTGGCAACTGAAGATGGATGAGTCAAAGGTCTTTGACCGCTACCCCTTCGAGTGGCCGAGTGCGCGTGAAATGTACAAGGCCGCGCGGGAGGTGGGTGAGGTCCGTGAGGGCCTTGCGCTTCTCGAACGCTACGGGGATGCCCATGAACAGAAGCAGGCTGATCTGGATCGGCGTATTCTGGACCAGAAAGAGGCCCGCAAGCGCAAGCCGCCCGACTAGCAGCCAGTTACAATCTGTCCCTCTAAAACCCGCCCTTGAGCGGGCGTAGCCGTTTGTGCGGACAGCAAATCCGGGCCTTTTCCGGCACCTTCTCCCCCTGTTTTGCTGTCGTTTTTGAAGCCCAAAATAAAGTTATCCACAGAAACACAAACAAGAATCCGGATTTTACGGACCAGAACCCCCTTTTCCGGACTTTCTAGGGTTCAGAAACTGATGAGAGAACCTTTAAACAAACAAATAAATATAAAAAGGCGTGCGCTAGGGTCGCGCACACCCCTCCCCGTCATCGGGGAGGGAGCCTAATACCAACGTGCTCTCTCCGTGCAACAGGTGGCTTCTCGCCATGCTCGCACTACGTGCTGCGCGTGGCTGCGGTGCGCCTTCGGCCTGTTGCACTCCGTTGCGCGCGCTGGTCTTCTGAAGGCGTCGGGACGAGGGACGTCCACGCCCTTACGGGCATGTTCGCCCTCGCCTCCGGCGCGGATCGAACAAGGGACGGATGGTTGAGTTTTTTGTTTGCACCATCTGGAGGAGCGGTATGGCTTGGTAAGCAATATGCAGGCTGTCACTCCCATCGGCTCAAAAGAATAACGCTTGACACAATGTCGTTTATAAACGATAATCCCCGTCATGCAGACGATACGACACTATCTCGATTCAAATGGCCGGGACCACTTTGCCGAATGGCGTGAGCAAATACGGGACACCAAGGCCCTGGTTGCCATTGATCGTCGTATTTACCGCATGGAACTCGGTAATTTTGGTGATCATAAACCATTGCGTGATGGTGTGTATGAGCTGCGCATCGACGTTGGTCCAGGCTATCGCGTTTACTTTGCAAGAGCAGGCAAGGAAATTGTCCTTCTGCTCTGCGGTGGGGACAAGCGAAGGCAGAAGGCCGACATTGAGCGCGCTTGTTCGTACTGGCAAGACTGGCAGAAACGTTAAAGAGGTTTGACAATGAAAGACCGGGAACATGATACAGCTATGGCAGAAGTGTTTCGTAATGATCCTGCTTATGCCGAGGCATTGCTGAACAGCATTCTGGAAGATGGTGATCAAGGGGAACTGCTGATAGCTCTGCGCCAGATGGCCGCAGCATTCGGGGGGGTGCGTCAGGTGGCAAAGGCGGCAGCGCTGAACCCGAACCAGTTGTATCGTACCCTGTCGCACAAAGGAAACCCGGAGATTCGCAGCTTGATGGCGATTTTGCGCACCATGGGTTTGAGACTGGCCATTCAGAAAATGTCTGTAGAAAAACAAGAACAGGACACAGATATCCCTGAATGGGCAGAAGCGCTTGAAAAAATCCCCGTACGGAGCGGCTGTTCTCCCTTGGCGCGTGTAACAAGAACAGCACCCGTTCGTCTCGATCCTGATATCCTTGAGTATCTTCACTCTGAGGGCGATGGATGGCAGGACCGACTTAACGCTCTCTTGCGCGAAGCTATAGCTGATAAAAGCGGCGTCTCAGAAAACGGAAAATAAAGCACGCTAAGCCGTCTGGGCAGGCAGCCAGCGGTACAGTGTAGCGGGTGACACGCCGAGACTCTCGGCGACGGTGCGGGCGGGTGTTCCGGTTTCCAGAAGCTTGCGGGCTGCCGTGATCTTGCCGGGGGTCATCTTTGCGGGGCGCCCTCCTTTGCGTCCGGCTTTCCGGGCGGCGTCCAGTCCGGCGCGTGTTCTTTCGGCGATCAGGTCGCGCTCCATCTCGGCAAGGCTGGCCATGATGTGGAAGAAGAACCGGCCTGCCGGGCTTCCGGTATCTATGCCGTCGGTGAGGCTGCGGAAGTGGATGCCACGGGCCTGAAGGCTGTCAACCAGATGCACAAGCTGCTTCACGGTCCGGCCCAGACGGTCCAGCTTCCACACCACCAGTGTGTCACCAGTGCGCAGGTAATCCAGCGCACTGGAAAGGCCGGGACGGTCTTCACGGCTGCCGCTGGTCTGGTCCTCGAACACGCGCTCGCAACCGGCTGCCGACAACGCCTCTGTCTGTAGCTCTGTGGTCTGGTCTCGCGTCGAAACGCGGGCGTAGCCGATCAGCATGACATCTCCCTCAAAACGCATCGTAAACATCACCAAGAACCGACATGGTTTCAAGCGTGGTTTTTGAGAGCGTGGACGCCGCCTGTTGCCGTGCCCGGTGTCTCGAAACCGGACCGGCTTGTAAATGGCCGTTTATGCGTAGGTGCTTTAAGAAAAATAAATCGCTTGATCGGGGTCCGGCAAACATCGCCCCCGATCAAGGACATTTAATGATAAAGTTCAAAAAAATAAGAGTAGCATTTGCATGATACAATTATTACGTAAAGAAATCCAAATACCCATGGAACAATCATTTCAATATGCGATGTAGGGCGGTATTTTGATCCATCGCCTTGCTTGGCAAGCTCCCACTCGTATTTATATAGTGCAAGAGGAAGGTGTTCCTCTATTTCATGTATCACCTTGAATTTGACTGTATTAATATTCTTGTATGATTTGACGGTTTCGATCCACAAAAAACAAATAAGAATTCCGGCTATAAGCACTAGATACAGCCAAGAATCATTTTGGACGATGGAGTTCTTGGCTGTAGCGAAGCCGTAAAAAGCTATTAGGCTAGAATTGAGGGCAACATAAAATTTGTTTGCATGTACGCGCCGATCGCTGATCTTATCAGCCATCTCAACATAAAGTTTGTATTGCTCTGTTGCGATCTCTTTTTCGCGTTCGATGCAATCCTTGCTTTCTCTGTTCCAGACGCCAATCATGGGATCTAGCGGTTCCCATTTATTAACGCCTTGAGATTGTCCCAATTCCATGTATACATTTTATCTGTTTTAAGAGCTGATGTCGGTTTTGTACATTCTTTATCCTTATAACCTTTCAACAAGAAATAATCTTTTCCCTCTTCTTGAGTTATTCTAAGTTCATCGGCAACGCCATTTGCCTTGTGTGTGCTCTCGCCGCAGAGAACAATTACTTGGTCTACAGACCGAATTCTTTTTTTTGCTTTATCTTTCCAATCCCCTGTCAGGTGTTCTTTTATAGACCAGTCTGCGAGTTCGAACGGCGTGTCGGGATTTTTTGCTTGCCCAACGAGCAATTCCTTTAATTCATTGTCATTGTCGTAGTCAAAACTTACAAAAACACGTTTCTTCGACATTATAATTTTCTCTCGTACTGATGTTGTCCCACGCAAGTGATGCTTGGTTTTCCATTGTTCCTAAACATTAAAACGGATCAGCTTTTTCTAGCTGTGCTTGTGAATGACGCTGATATCGATACAGGTGAAGTTGAATGTGGTCTACATGTCAGCACAGAGGCTTTTTTCTGACAACCCCATTAATGCTATTAATCTGACTTAGTTTATTGAGTCATCTTTTTCATGGATGAATCTAACTTCAAAAATCATATGTTGTATTTTATAGTTCAAGGTATTCTTTTTATCATAAATAAATACGTATACACCAATTAATGATTAAAGCCTTAGCATCGCGATACGGCTGAAATAATCCCCCATAAGTATACCTATATAGTATCGGTGGACGTGCAGGAGCTATGCTCTGACGAATGCAAAGACGCTTACAACGTTTTTTACGACGACGAAGGTGTACCCTGATAAGGGGTTGTAAATTTGGATAATTATGGCAGTATGACAATCAGTAAATATGGCCATGTAAAAAACATTAAATGTGGCAATATGGGGATATGGTATGAGGACAATAGCTGTCATATCGCAAAAAGGAGGGGCCGGTAAAACGACCCTTGCCATTAATCTTGCAATCGCTGCTGAACGTGATGGTAGGGCGGCCGCAATCTTCGATCTTGATCCGCAGGCATCGTCTATGGGGTGGAAGGACAGCCGAGACGATGAGTCACCCGCAGTCATTTCCCTTCATGCCGCCCGCATTCCGCATTACATCGAAACTGCCCGCCAGAGTGGAGCAGCCTTTGTCATTTTTGATACGGCTCCGCACTCACAAAAAGATGCTCTGGATGCCGCTGCCTTTGCTGACCTGATCTTGATCCCGTGCAAGCCGTCGCTTGTTGATCTACGCGCAATCAGTTCGAGTGTGAAAATAGCCCAGCTTGCAGGCAAGCCCGCTGTTTCCGTTCTGACCCAAACTCCACCGCGCGGGAGTCTTACGGAGGAGGCCGCCGAGGCGATCAGAGGGTACGGCGTTGCGCTTGCCCCCGTCACCATTGGCAATCGCATGGCCTTTGTTCATGCCTTCACAATGGGCAAGGGCGTTCAGGAGCTTGGATCAGACAGTAAAGCCGCCGAAGAAATCGCAGCATTATACCGTTTTATTATTAACCAGATGGAGAGCAAGACACATGGCAAAGCCAAGCCTGCACGCTGCATTGCATAATAAACTCACGCCTAAAACGCCTGTCACCATTGACCCGGGGCTTACGCCAATTGAGCGACCGACAAAGAAATTGATCGTCGAGATACCGGCAGAGGCGCATTACCAAGTTGACAAAATGCGACTTGAGATGCGGCGGAACTCGATAAAGGAGCTTGTAACCGAGGCGCTGAATGATTTGTTCAAGAAGTATGATTATCCGCCAATCGCCTGATATGGCAATGCGTAAATTTACAAATATGGGGATATGGTAATGTTGATAGGCTATTGCCTTGGCGGCCTGTTAATCACCGTGCGGCGTACTGCAGAATAACAGCAGAAAAATGCAGAGATTTGACAGGTCTCCATGGTGCGTGGAAAGCAAGGCAACTGCTGGCGTAGAGGCACTCTCTGCACTGCAGAATGTGAGGCATATTTAAGCCGCAAGCGTGGCGGGGGGAGACTTCGTTTTTTTCTGCTTTTCCTGCCGTGCCATTAGTATAGGGAAAAGATCCTTTATATGCAACTAAATTCAGTTGCATAAGGCTGCGGGCTGTCTTCGCGGCCTCGTTCAGGAAGGCGCTCTGGAGCGCCGCTATAGCGGCGGAAAACGGCACGGATGCTGCCGTTACCAGCTTTTACCGTGAGGCGAGCGGACGCCGCCCAGGTTTGTCATTGTGTTCCTGAGCTTCCGGCATGCCATGGCGCAGATGCTCCGGTAACAGTTCGTCCACTTCGTCCAGGTAGCGGCGCAGGGCCTCTGTTACGGTGTCGTTCAGTCCCACGCCATGTCGATGAGCGCTCAGCATGGCGCGGCGATGCAGGTCGCGCCCGACCCGGACGTTGAAGGAGCCTTTCATGGGGACTTGCGGCTTGCGTCCATTTTCATGGCAAAGCGCCAAGTAATCATCAACGGCTTCATGGAAGGCCCGCTTCAGACCTTTGGCGTCGTCTGATTCATAGGTGACCAGATCGCGGATGAATTCGAGCTTTCCGTGAAAAACCTCGTCGTCAGGACTGAACTCAGCGCTTCCGTAATACCCTTTGTACTCCATCATTGTCTTCATAGAAGGCCCTCGTCTTTCAGATGCTGTAAAACAGCTTCGAGCGCATACAGCTTCAGGATGGTCCCTGGATGCGGCTTGTGCAAGGAAAGGGAGGCGGCATCGGGATGGATAAAACGACGACGCGAACCACCTGTCTTGCCGCCGGTGACCTCTGTGTACCCAAAGCCTTCCAGAACCTTCACCAGTTCTTTCCATGTGAAGTCCTTGGGGCAGGCCCGGAAACGGTCCACCAGCTTGCTACGCCTGTTCATGCCACCTTAATTCCTAGCTTGTGCCCCCAGTATAGGGAAAGGATCCTTTAAATGCAACTGAATTTAGTTGCATAAGGCTGTGAGCTGTCTTCGCTGGATAGGTCTAAAAAAAGCGCGGAAAGAGACTGGTCTTGACACCTCCACCCACCATCGGTTACGTTACATGTAACGCGTAGGCTTATATACAGGAGGCCCCCATGCCAACGCCAGTCTCTGGGCGGGTAAACAAGCGCCGGGCTGCTCTGAGGGCTGCGGGACTCCGGCCAGTCCAGATATGGATTCCTGATACCCGCCAACCGGGTTTCAGAGAGGAATGCCAGCGCCAAGCCCATGTTGTGGCTCGCGCGGACAGGGCAGACGCTGGTTTGTATGACTTTATGGACGCGGCTCTTCTCGATCTGGACGATGAGGCGCAACCTTGAGGCGCGGTGATCTTGTGACTATCTCCTTGCCGGGCGACTTCGGGAAGCCGCGCCCGGCCTTGGTGATCCAATCCGATCAGTTTATTGAGACGGCAACCGTCTCGGTTCTGCTGATGACAGGCACATTGGTTGATGCACCGCTGATCCGCATGGATATTGTTCCGGATACTGACAACGGGCTGCGCAAGCCCTCACAGATCATGGTCGACAAGGTTATGACCGTGCGTCGTGACAAGGTGGGCGAGGCTTTTGGCAGGCTGGATGATAAAACCATGGTCAGCGTGAATAGGGCTTTGGCGCTGTTCCTCGGGTTCGGGTGAGCAAGATCTCACCACCATTTTCGTGACGCTGCGAAAATGGTCTTTATTGCGGGCGCGGCTGTGTCCGTCCCATCCTTACTGACACGCTGGATGCATGCGGTATCTGCCTTGCTTTGCTGTCCCGTCATCGCTGCCTCTATGTGAGGCTGCGCCGGGCACTCTCCCGAATATAATACGTATTATAATGCGCCAAAGCTTGACCGTGTGTATCATAATGCGTATAATCCTTGGGCGTAAGGGGAGGCAAAGCGGCACCGTGTTTGAGACAAACAGCCGAAAACTGATCAAGCTTCTGGAGGCCCATGGCTTTGAACTGGTCGGAACTACCGGATCCCATCACAAGTTCAAATGCGAGGACCGGACTGTCACAGTACCGCATCCCAAAAAGGACCTTCCGATTGGTACAGTGCGTCAGATTTATCGGCAGGCCGGTTTACTTTAGGCAGGAGAGACGTTCATGCGTTATTACATCGGTGTTGTTCACCAAGATGAAAACAGTGCCTACGGGATACACTTTCCGGATGTCCCCGGATGTTTCTCAGCCGCCGACACGCTGGATGAGCTTCTTCCCAATGCCGCCGAGGCTGTGGCCCTACACCTGGAGGGAGAGCGCATACCGCGTGCCCGCTCCCTTGAGGTCGTGCGACGGCTGCGGGATGTTCAGGCAGATTTAAAAAATGGAGCTTTTCTGCTGGCCGTGCCGTTTATCCATCTGACCGGGCGCACGGTGCGCGCCAATATCACCATGGATGCCGGATTACTGGACGCCACGGACCAGGCCGCCAAGGAGCGAGGCCTTACACGATCGGCCTTTCTTGCTGATCTGGCCCGGCGCGAAATGGGAATTCCCGCAGCATCTCAAGACTACACAATCGCTGAAGAGGGCGCGCCCCGGCCTCAGAAGCCCCGCCGCCTCACCATGCGCTGAGGCAGCACGCAAAGAGAGTATTGCGGAAAAAACCGATAAAGGAGCTTCCTGCAATACTCGGTTATGCTTCGATCCACGCAACAGCCTGTTCACCGCACCAGTCATTGACCACTTCAAATGCCGTCATTAACGGTTTGATCTCGTTGTCGATGAAAACGGCGGCAGCATTCTCGACAGATCCAAATCCACCGGCGTTCGAAGGCACGATACCAAGGAGTTGTGGCGGGACGCGATGGGCGGCCAGAATGTCGTCCCGCGTCACGTTTTTCATGCTGAAAAATTCGTCCTTGGCGGCGACCTCAGAAATAGGGATCAGTTGTACGCCATCTTTCTTGCCGCTCGGGGCGTACAAGAGCATGTTTTTGAAATTCCCGATGCCCTTGGCCCCTTTCATCTGGTCCCGCAGCTTCTCCACGTCATCCTGGCTGTTGAGCGGATCACTAATGTAAAGAATAAAGCCCGCGTGTGTGCCGTTCAGGTAATAGCGCCGCCGGAACAGGGTTGCGGCTTCGTTCAGAAATGCGCTCTGCAAGGCAGCGGTGTAGTCCGGCATACCGTAGATTTCTTGGTGGATGTCGATATTCATCAGGTGCAGGACATGGGGGGCGCGGATCGCATAATCCTGCCCCTCGTGAAGGACAACCGCGCCATCTCGTGTCACGCGCGTCCAGCGTCCCACCGTTGGCTGGAGACGGAGTGTCGAGCCAAGGCGGTTTTGACGGCGTTCGACCCACGCATTTCCAAGCACAAGAAAATCCAGTGCCAGCCGCCGGAAGTCCTGTCGCGATAAAAGGCGGCTCGGTCTGAATCGTGATGCAAGCAGTGACGCCTTGTAGTGTATGGCGCTCTGGTGGTGTGGATTGGAATTCAGCGCTTTAGCCAAGCCTTCAAAGCTCATGGGCGGTTCATACCACTTGCCGGACCACGCGGAATGGAAGAGGCCCATTATGTCTCTTTGGTCGATGGCCGGAAGGGGGTCGCCAAAGGTAAAGGTTTCCAAACTCATCAGAAAAACTCCATGAATCCGTGCGAAGATCCCTCGGCCTTTTCAAAGCCGTCGAAATCCAGGCGATCTATTGCATGCATCACGGCCCATGCCACGTCGGCGTGTCCCGTTTCCTTGGTCCGACCGGCGGAAAAAGTTGTTTGCCGTCCAGAAGCTGTTGTGGTGCGGCGAATGGCCATGAAAGCGGCGGCAACATCGGTCCAACCCGCGTCGAACTCCAGACGCCGACGGGTAACCAACTGCTTGGTTTTCAGGACCATTCTGGTTTTTACTTCGACGCTGTAGGTAATGGCGCGGGCCTGCGGAAAGAAACGGCGCACCATTTCGTAAACACCAGCGCCAATGGTTGTGGTGTCAATGCCGATGTGCGCTACGTTGTAGCGTCGGGTCAGTGTTTCAATGCGGTTTGCCTGCTCCTGAAAATCCTGACCGTTAACAAATAGTTTTTCGATAACCCGGAATTTGCCGCCATCCATGGCCGGAGGTGCGACCACCACCACAGAGGCGTTGTCAGCGGTTTGGGCAGGATCGTAACCAATCCATACCGGATTGTCGCCAAAGGGGCGGGCAAGGTCCGGGGCGAAATCGCTCCATTCGTCCCAGCTGTCCACCATGCACCGGCGCATTTCCTCGAAGGTGAAGAACGAGGTGGTGTCATCAACCCATTCGCACAGGAACAGGTTCCTGAAATCCTGTTCGTTGTATTCCTGCCTGAGGTTCGGAATATCGAACAGGTTACAGCCGCCCGCCTCTGCATCTTCAATTGTAACAATCTGCCGCCACTGCCCATCCGGTCCCGTGGCCCCCGCCTTGAGGGCTGTGTGCGAGGTATCCAAGTCAACCTTGTCTGCCTTCGCCCGCCCCTTGTTCCAGGCGGCCCCGGACCAGAAGGCGTGAGCATCCCTGCCGATTACGGATGGCGTCGAGAAATAAGTCAGTCGCCACTTTTTGTGCGTCGCCATGGCTGATGCGACTTTCCGGAATTCCAGGAATTTTGCGATCCACGAGTACTCATCGAGGTATACGTGTCCATGGTAGGACTGTGCGGTTTTGCTGTTGGTACCCAAAAAATAAAGTGTGGCCCCGTTGGCAAGAACAATAGGATCGCCTTTCAGTTCTATACCGGCAGCATCCTTGGCCCACTGAACGATGTAGCTCCTGAAAACATGTGCCTGTGCTTTTGAGGCGCTCAGGAAGATCTGGTTATCGCCGGTTTCTACCGCATCGAGAAACGCTTCCCGTGCGAAATACCACGTGGCACCAATTTGACGAGACTTCAAAATGTTGCGCGCCCGGTTATGGCGCACGCTGTGCCAGTACTTCTGGTAGTCAAACAGATTGGCGTGAAAATCGTGGCGCAAAGTGCAGACCTGCTCATCGCTGATGGCGTTTTGCTCCTCCCGCTTCCGGCGCCGTCCCTTTGCCCGGTTCTCAAGGGCCGGGTTGAGGTCGGACTCCCGGCCCGTTGTCTTGAAGCGTTGTATGCGGGCCGTGCGCTCCAGAATGCGTGCAAGATTGTCAATCTCCGCAAGGTCGGAATCTGTCTTCTGCTCCTTGACCACCAGTCGCATAAGGCGGGTTTCAACGTGCCCCTCTATGCGCGTCAGTATCGGCGCGTCCTGCCATGCATCCCGGCGTTTCCAGGCGTCAATGGTGCCGTAGGGCTGGGACAAAGTGCGGGATATTTCCGCAACCGTGTAGCCCTGCCAGAACAGATTTCGGGCAATTAGGCGCGTTGAGGTGTCCGTTTCTATGCTGTCTGTGAGGCATGTCATGGCGCAATAGTGTCGAAGCCATTTTGGTTCGGCACGGAAAAGAAGGTTATTTCAGCCGAAAATAACCACCGGACGTTTGCACCGCAGGCATGGCATGCACCACGGTTTGGCGTACAGATTGTTAACCGGATCCGGAGTGCACTATGCCTGTCACCAAATTTTTTCGCGTCGCCACGTCCGGGCGGACCGTCGATGGTCGCGAAATAACCGTCGACCAGATAGATCAGGTCGCCCGAACCTATGATCCCAACCGCTATGGGGCGCGGATCTGGCTGGAGCATATGCGGTCCTTTCTGCCCGACAATCCGGGGCGGGCCTATGGCGACGTGCTTGCGGTCAAAGCCGACACGGACAAGGCCGGAAACCGCGTCTTGCTGGCGCAAATGGATGCAACCGAGGATCTGATCAAAATGGCGGCATCCCGCCAGAAGGTTTACTGGTCTGTCGAGATTGATCCCAATTTTGCCAAGAGCGGCGAGGCATATCTGGTTGGTCTGGCTATTACAGACAGCCCGGCTTCGCTTGGCACCGAAATGCTCAAATTTGCTATCCAGTCGGACAAGGCACCGGACAAGACCCGCGTGCAGTTGTATGGCGCGGTCGTTGAGGATGACTTCCGGCTTGATACCATTGCCGCCGATGATGACAGCAGGCCGGGTCTCCTGTCGCGCGTCCGGGATATGCTGGCAGGCCCACCCAAGGCAGAGACGGTCCACACATCCGAAGCAGCAGACGGAATTCTTGTCATTGCCGACGAGGTGTCAAGGCTATCGGAGCGTATCGGGGCCTGTGCTCCTGCCGTCAAGGTCGATGCCTTGACTACCGAGCTTGCCGAGACCCGGCGCGCCCTTGATGACCTGGTTACAAAGCTTTCATCCACCGATGCAAACCCACCGCGCCCGGTTGCAACCGGAAGCATAGCCCTGACGGATTGCTGATCATGCATAACAAGACCCGTGCCCTGTTCCAGACCTATACCGACCAGCTTTCGCGCCTGAACGGCGTGGAGAGTACCAGTACAAAATTCTCAATCGACCCGACCGTCGAGCAAACGCTGGAAGACCGCATTCAGGACAGCGCAGATTTCCTCCAGAGCATCAACATGATCTCCCGGACTGAGCAGTCAGGACAGATTCTGGGCCTTGGTGCCTCCGGCCCTGTGGCAGGGCGTACCAATACCGCCGAGAAGGACAGGCAGCCCCGCGCGGTCACAGGCTTGACGAAGCGCGAGTACACGTGCCGGAAGACGGATTTTGACACCTTCGTTCCCTATGCCCTTCTGGATAGCTGGGCGAAGTTTCCGGATTTTCACGCACGGATCAGGGATCACGTAACCCGGCAGATAGCCCGTGACCGGCTCATGATTGGCTGGAACGGAACGTCAGCAGCCGCAAATACAAACCCGGTTACGAATACCTTGTTGCAAGATGTGAACATCGGCTGGCTTCAGCATCTGCGCACCGATGCCCCGGCGCGTGTCATGTCCGGAAAAAAGATGGGCGAGGCCAAGGGCGCCGATTACCGCAATCTGGATGCCTTGGTCTTTGATGTCTGCAACGAGCTTGTTGCGGAGCATCATCGGGGCGATCCGTCGATCGTGGTCATCGTCGGCAACCAGTTGTTGAACGACCGTTACCTGTCCATGATCAATAACCCGACCGCCGATGCGCCGACCGAGCGGGCGGCGTGGCAGACAACCATCCTGAACAAAACCATCGGCGGGCGCTCGGCCTTGACGGTGCCGTTTTTCCCGGCCCGCTCCGTTCTGGTTACCTCGCCTTCGAACCTCTCCATCTATTGGCAGGCCGGAAGCCATCGTCGTCACATCGAGGACGAGCCAAAGCGCGACCGTATCGTGGACTATCTCTCGATCAACGAGGCGTATGTTGTTGAGGACATGGGCAAGTGTGCACTGGTCGAAGGCATTCTGCTCCCGGACGGCCAGGACGGGTGGGCGTGATGTCGCCGGCCCGTCAACATTTCATCCGTACAATGGCGGCCCGCCACGATGCCAGCGACCCCATGGACCGTATGGCGGCCCGGTCGTCATCTGAAAAAATGCAGGCACAGTTACGTTTGCATACATCTGTTCTGAAAACCAAGCAGTCACGTACGGCAAAGACGGCGGCGAAGGCCGAATTCCTGCCCGCCTATACGGATTATGTCGATGGTGTCCTTGAAGGCGGGCGCGGTGCACAGGACGATGTTCTGGCGATGGTCATGCTGTGGCGTCTGGATACGGGTGATCTTGAGGGGGCTTTGCACATTGCGGATTACGCTGTTCGCCATGATCTGAGCATGCCGCCCGGTTTCACCCGGAATCTGCCCACCACACTGCTTGAGCAGATGGCGGATGTTGCGCTCGAGCGCCCTGATCCGGACCCGCTGCACGCAGCACCGCTGGACCGGGCCTTGCTCCTGACGCAGGAGGCCGACATGCCGGACGAAGTGAGGGCAAAGGCACACAAGGCGCTTGGCCTTGCCTGTATGGACGGCAACCCGGTCAAGGCAATGGATCATTTCGAGGCCGCGCTCGCCCTCCATCCGAAGTGCGGTGTACGGAGCCATCTGGCGCGATTGAGGCGGCTTTCTGTTGCATCGGACGAAGGGACATAGCAGGCCCCCCGGCGCGGTGACGGCGCGGGGGACGTGATGAGCCTTCCAAGGCCCTGAACGGTCCTCTGCCGTCACCGCCACTACCATGGATCAAAGCGTATGTCTGTTCTTGTACCTACCAGTTTTCGGGCCACGAGTTACGAGCGGACCATCACCAATGATGGCTGGTTCCCGAACGTCGATCTTGCGGAATTCCGGTCCCAAACGGGGCTGGGAGACACGTTTGGCCCGGATCGGATGGCCGCTGCCGTGCAGGCCGCGATTCTGGAGGTCAACGCGGGCGTTCGTGCGTGGAGGTCTGCGCAGACAGCAGCATGTCTTGATCAGGTTCCGGAGCAGACGTCGTATGGGGGCGTGCCGGAAAAAGTCCTTTTCTACAAGCGGGCTGTTTACGCCCGCGCCCGTGCCGAATTGCTTCTGACCACCCGTGACTTTGACAGCACAAAGTCGGGCCATGGCCGTGCGGATGATCTGGAGGTTACAGCCCGTGACTACCTTCGCCATGCCGCCGAGGCAACGGCCAGGCTGTGCGGTAAGCCTCGTATTGTTGTGGAGTTGATCTGATGGCTTCCGTTCGATCCTTGCACGGCGAGACCGTGGACCAGTTGGCCCTGCGGGTCTATGGAGACACCGCGATGACGGCCCGCATTTATGCGGCAAACCCCGGTTTGGCTGATCTTGGCCTTGTCCTGCCGCACGGAACGCTCATCACCCTCCCCCCCGTATCCGCCCCTGTAAAGAAACGCATAAGCCTGTGGGACTGAGTGAGATGCATGACGAATTTGATGCCGCCCTCCGTGTTGCCCCGGCGGCGGCAGGGGCCATGTGGTCGTGGATGGGGTTTTCGCTCAATGAGCTGGTAGCATGGTGCACCCTCATTTACGTCAGCCTTCAGATAGGGCTTCTTGTGCCGCGCTACTGGGCGCTGGTTCGGACCCGTCACCGGGGGCGGTCATGATTCCCCGTCTTCCTGCGGCTGTTGTGGCCCTTGTCGCTGGTGGTGCCGGGGCCATGGCCATCGCCCTGCCGTACATTGCGAGCCATGAGGGGACACGCCTGAGCGCGTATCAGGATGCCGCCCGCGTCTGGACTATCTGCTCCGGCCACACCCGCGACGTTGCGCCGGGCCAGACAGCCGCCCCGGAGACGTGCCGATCTCTTCTTCAGGCGGATGTGGCTGAAAGCCTTGAGGCTGTCGAAAGATTCATTTCTGTCCCGCTGCCTGAATCTGCGCTGGCCGCCCTTGCTTCGTTCTGCTTCAACGTTGGTCAAGAAGCCTGCCGCAAGTCCACGGCTTTCCGGAAAATCAACGAAGGGGACCGGGCTGGCGGTTGTCATGATCTGCGGCGCTGGGTTTTTGTCGGCAAAAAAGATTGTCGTGATCCGGCCAACAATTGCCGGGGCCTTGTCCACCGGCGCGAGCAGGAGGTCGCCCTATGCCTGCTGTCATAACGCGATTGGCCTTACGGCACCCGCTGGTGGTTCTGGCTGCGCTGGCCGCCATGGTCACGTGGCAGTGGCGCACCGTGTCCGGTCTGCGGGGTGATCTGGAGGACGCCATGGTTCGTCTGTCCGCCGCCGAGCAGGCCAATGCCACCAACATTGCCGCGCTTTCTGTCTTGCGGATGGAACGTGACCGCATTGTAGCCCGGTTGGGTGAGGTGTCAGCCGCTGATGCGCAGCGCAGCGCGGTCGCGGCAACCATCAAGGAGTCTTCCCGCCATGCTTCAGGCCCGAAAGATACGTGCCAGTCTGTGTCTCCTGGCTTGCGTGCTGCCCTTGACGGGCTGCGCCGCGCCCGCCTTCAAACCAACAGTGATACACGTGGAGCGCATGGTGCCGCCTCCGTTCCTGCTGACCTGCAGCCCTGACCCGGACGTGCCGGAGGCGGCAGACCAGTCTGCCGTTGCGGGTTATCTGGTTGACGTCTGGGCGGCAGGTGAGAGTTGCCGGTCACGGCTGGCGGCTGTTCTTGCGTGGAGCCGGGAGGACGAGCCGTGAAGAAGCTGGGTGATATACGCGAAGCCGTCCTTGGGTCTCCTTTGGGGATTGCTCCTGACAAGCTGCTTGTTTTCGCGGAGAAGGGATCCGTCTTGTCCCGACGCGGCCCGCGTAACCATGCATTCGTGATGAACTATACCGCGCACCTGATTGTAACGGACTACACAGGTGCGCCCGAGGCTCTTTTCTTTGTGGTTCTGGACTGGTTGCACACGGTTGATCCTGATGTGTCCGACGAAGCTATCCGCTTTCTGGTCGATGTGATTGACCACAAGAGCGTGGATATCTCTCTCACTATCGATCTTGAAGACATTGTTGCCCCCAGTCCGGAAGCCGGGGGTGTGCGCCTGCGGATAGTGTCCGCCCCGGATGTCATGAAGCTTGGAGAAGTCTGTCCATGAGTGATGACGCGTTTGAACCTCTTGATGCCTGGCTTCGTTCGGCTCTGGTTGCGCTGGGTCCGGGCGAGCGAAAGAAGCTGATGCGCAGCCTTGGTCAAATTATGCGGCGTCGTAACCAAGCTCGCATGGCCCGTCATATGGGTCCGGACGGCGAACGCTGGCCGATGCGAAAGCGAAACAACCGGGGGCGGATACGGACCGCGAAAAAGATGATGGTCAGGCTGCGCGATTCAAGACGAATGATGCTGGTAGCGACTGCGGATGGGGTCGAGGTTGGTTGGCGCGGCCACCGCGCCCGTGTGGCTGCCGTTCATCACTATGGACGGACAGACACGGTTTCGGAAAACGGCAGCCTTGCCCTTTATGCCGCCCGCCCCCTTCTGGGTCTGCCCGCAGCGGACCGAAAGGCAATCCGCTCCACCATCATCGAAGCCTTGCGGGGTATCCGGTAATGGCGGGACTGGCTGACATACAAAGACGGCTTGAAAACCTTGTGGCATTCGGCGTCATTACCCGTGTTGATCATGAAGGGCGGCGGGTCCGCGCGACCATCTCCGGGCGCGAGACGGGGTGGTTGCCCTATCCCGCCGAGATTGGGGCGAATTTTATTCGCTGGAGACCCTTGCGGACAGGGACGCAGGTTGTTCTGGCCTGCCCGTCCGGGAACCCGGCGAATGCCGTCATTGTTCAGGTGCTTTATTCCGATGCCCTGCCGCCCCCGGATACATCGGATGGTCTGGATGTCATCCAGTGGAATGACGGCACCACAGTTGCCTACGACAGCTTGCAGCAACACCTGTCTGTTCGGACGCCCGGGTCCGTTGCGGTTGACGCGGGCGGCGATGTCAGGGCCAGCGCCGGGCAGTCCGTAGACATTTCAGCCGCCACGACAGCCCGTATTGCTGCCCAGACAGTCGAAATTGTTGCCAGCGGCGGGGGCAGCGGTGCCACCAGCATGACCGGCAGCTTCAGCCTGAACGGTGATTTTGCCGTGACCGGCGTCGTGACGGTCAACGGCAGCCTCCACGCCAGCGGTGACATTCTGGCGGGCGGTTCGAATAGCAACCATCACAGCCACCCGTAGGACGCGATGACAATCAGCATTGATCCCGTTTCAGGTACTGTCGTGAATGAGTTGCAGGATATTCGCAATTCTGTTGCAGACATCCTGTGCACCCCCGTTGGAACGCGGGTTATGCGTCGGGGTTATGGGTCCCATATCTTTGAATTGATCGACAGCCCCGGCTCACAGGCGTGGACCCTGTCCGTGATTGCCGCAGCCGCCGAGGCTATCACCCGCTGGGAGCCAAGGGTTCGGGTGGTGTCGGGCAATGTTGTTGTGCATGCTGATGGGTCAGCCGAGATCCGTACGGTTCTTTCCGTTCGTGCATCCAATCTGAATATTGCGGCGCACACGGTCCTTGGCGGTGTGCGATGAGCCGCTTTGCCTCTATTGATCTGTCCCGGCTTCCGGCCCCGGATGCGGTTGAGCCACTGGATTTCGAGACAATCCTTGCCGCGCGTAAGGCCGCTTTGCGCGTAAGGCTGGATGCAGCCGGATTGCTTCCTGACTGGAATCCAGACAGCGAGAGTGACCCGCTCGTCAAGCTTCTGGAAGAGGCGAGCTATCGTGAACTGCTTCTGCGCCAGCGGATCAATGACGGTGTTCGCGCGGTCATGCTGGCGACAGCCACGGGAGCGACTTTGGATGTTCTGGCCGCCAATTTCTCCACATCCCGCCAGATTGTCGAGGCCGGTGACCCGAAGGCGGTGCCACCCCGTCCGCCGGTTTATGAGACTGATGCCCGTCTCCGCTCAAGGGTGCAACTGGCGTTCGAAGCCCTGTCAACAGCTGGACCCGAAGGCGCGTATGTGTATCACGCGCTCAATGCCGACCCGCGTGTCTCCGATGTGGCGGTCACATCGCCACAGCCCGGCCATGTCATCCTGACGATCCTGTCCAGCGAAGGGGACGGGACCCCCTCTTCCAGCCTTCTGTCCACCGTTGCTGCCTCCATGAAGGGGCGGTTCGGAGACGGAGTAAGGCCGTTTACGGATTGCCTGCAGGTGCGTGCCGGAACGAAGCTGGAGTACAGCGTGGAGGCGGCCCTTGATCTTTATGACGGACCGGATTCAGAGGTTGTCAGGGCGGCTTCTGAAGCATCCGTTACCGCCTTTACGCGGGTCCAGCGCCGCCTTGGTGAGCCGGTCACCCTTGACGGGCTGTACAAGGCCCTGCGTGTGGATGGGGTGCGCAAGGTTCATCTGTCAAAACCATCCGCAGACCTTGAACCGGGTGAAACCGGCTGGGCACAGTGCACCAGCATTCGGGTTGTGCGGCAGGGGGGCGGCCATGGCGGATAACCTCCTCCCCCCATCGGCGTCACACCTTGAGCGCCTGCTTGCCGATGTCGACGCTGTTCGCTTGGGCACCCTGGATATTGTGATCCGCGATATCTGGAATCCTGCAACCTGCCCGGCACCGTTTCTTCCCTGGCTCGCGTGGGCGTTGTCGGTGGATGTATGGAACCCGGACTGGCCGGAGGCGCGGAAGCGGGCGGTGATTGCGGCTTCGTTTCAAGTGCACCGCCACAAGGGGACGCGGCGCGCGGTGCGCGAGGCACTTGAGGCCCTTGATGTTGACGTCACGCTGACCGAATGGTTTGAGGCTGACCCGCCCGCGCCCGTCCATACGTTTACCGCCGAAATTGCCACACCGGGCCCGGTCTCGCCCGCGCTGTCCGAGGAAGCCCTGTCCATGATCCGGGCGTCCAAGAATGTTCGCTCGCGCATGACCGCCCTGCGCGTGGTCATGCAGCAGGCCGGCGCAACCCCGCAGACGGCGGCGGCCTTGCTTCTGGGTGAGACCGTCTGCCTGCGTCCCGCCCCCCCGGTTGATCCGGTTTCCCTCGCCCCCGCCCCCCTGATGGCCGCCGCCCTGTACGGCGCGGAAACGGTCACTGCCTATCCGCTGGAGGCCGCATGAGCGCACCACACTATTACACTTTGGTAACCGACGCGGGTCATACCCGCCTGACCGAAGCCCTCGCCACCGCAAAACCAGTGGTCTTGAGCCATTTTGCGTTTGGCGATGGCAACGGCGCAGCCTATGACCCGACGCCGGATCAAACCGCCTTGCGCCGCGAGGTCTGGCGCACCGAAATTAATTCCATCCGCACCGACCCGAAAAACCCCGCCTGGCTGACCGTCGAGGCGGTGATCCCGGCGCGGGTCGGCGGCTGGACCGTGCGCGAGGCCGGTGTGTTTGACGCTGATGGCACCATGATTGCCATCGCCAAATACCCCGAGAGCTTCAAGCCTCAACTGGATGACGGCGTGGGCAAGGACCTGTGCTGCCGGATGATTTTGCAGCACGGCAA